>JALOLR010000001.1:0-9424 GCA_025455885.1 Acidimicrobiales bacterium | reverse complement strand
GCTCGCCTCGGCGCGCGGAACACTCAACAGTTCGCAGATCTAGCATGGAGGGGAGCTGACGCGGCGGGGGTGCCGGTCGGCGCGAGGGGGGCCCATGGGCGAGATCCCGACCACGATGTCGAGCGCGGTGTACGTCCGCCCAGGCGAGGTCGCCGTCGAGCAGCGTCCCGTGCCCCGACCCGCAGAGGGCCAGGTGCTCGTCGAGGTCGGGCACTGCGGGATCTGCGGCTCCGACATCCACATGATCCTCGAGGGGTGGGGCACCGCCGGTCGCGTCGAGGGCCACGAGTGGACAGGCGTCGTGGCCAGCGTCGGTCCCGGGGTGGACGGCTGGGTCCCCGGCGACGAAGTGGTCGGGGGGCCGAGCCCCCGGTGCGGGAGCTGCCGACGCTGCCGCGAGGGTCGGCCCTCGCAGTGCGAGAACCGGGGCCGCTCGATGTCGGAGGGCCCCGCGCTCGACGGAGGGTTCGCCGACTACGTCCTCGTCGACCACCGCCAGCTCCTGCGGGTGCCGCCCGGGCTCTCCCGCCGTGCCGCGGCGCTCGCCGAGCCGATGGCGGTGGCCCTCCACGGCATCACCCGCGGCGAGATCGGTCCCGAGGACTCGGTCATGGTCATGGGTGCCGGCCCCATCGGTGCGCTGTCGGTGGCGGCGCTCGTGGCCGAGGGGCTCGGGCCCGTCACCGTGGTCGAGCCCGGCGAGCGGCGCCGGGAGCTCGCGATCGCCTTGGGGGCCGACCGGGTGCGCCATCCCGACGACCTCGAGGTCTTCCCGCAGTGGGAGCCGGATCGCATCGCCGACGACGCCGTGCACGTCGTGCTGGAGTGCTCGGGGAAGCGAGCGGCGATGGAGGCCGGCTTCTGCCAGCTGGCCCGAGGCGGGCGCCTCGTCATGGTCGGCGCGGGCATCGAGGCACCCACCTTCGACCCGAACCGGATGCTGCTCAACGAGCTGAGCGTGTGCGGCTCGTTCGTCTACGACGAAGGAGGTTTCGAGGCGGCCCTGGCACTCCTGGCGAGCGACGGCTTCCCCCTCGACCTCCTCCTCGAACCCGACGATGCGCCGCTCGACCGGCTCGTCGACACCATGACCGCGCTCGCCAGGGGCGACCTCGCCGCCAAGGCCATGGTCGTCCCACCCCGCGCCGCCCGACGACTGGGGGCTCCCCGATGAGCGAGCTCTTCCCGACCGGTCACCCCCGCTTCAACCACGTGGCCATGAGCGTGGACGCCGGGCTGCTGGAGGGCACCGACCGCGACGACCTCACCCGCTTCTTCAGCGAGGTGTTCGGGTTCGAGGAGCTCCCGACGATGACCGTCGACCGCCACCGCCTCGTGTACAGCTGCGGGCACTGGGACCAGTTCATCTTCCTGATCGCGGACGACCACCCGATGCACGGCGCCCGGATGGACCACTACGGCTTCGCGGTCGGGTCGATCGACGAGCTCCACGCGGCGCGTGATCGTGCGGCGGCGTTCCGCGAGGCCGATCCACGGGTCGACCTGATCGACGTGATCGAGGACGACCACGGCGTCGTGAAGATCCACTCGATCTACGTCGGCTTCCTCCTGCCGATGATGTGCGAGCTGCAGTTCTGGGAGCTCCCGACCTCGCGGTGAACGTCGCCGCTCGATGGCTCCGCCTGCGGAGCCCCCTCGCCGGCTCGGCGGGCGCGTCGGCCGGACGTCGCGCACCCGGCCACCGGTGCGAGTCACGGGAGGCACCGGTCCCACTCCCCCGCCCGCACGAGCTCGAACGGCGCGGCCAGCAGCGCCACCAGCGCGCCATCGGCACCCCGACGGTCCATCACCTCACCCATGGCGCCCGCCACGGCGATCGGATCGCCGTCCAGGTGGCAGACCGTGAGCCCGAGCCCGGCGGTGGAGTCGAGGCGCTCGTGGCGGGGCTCCGCTCCCGCCCAGCACCACGCCCCGGCCACCCCGGGCACGGCCACGAGTTCGTCGAGCCCGCCCCCGGGGACGGGGCCCCGGATCCGTTCGACGATGGCGTACACCCCGGTGGCCGGTCGCCACGGCACGACCGACGCGCCGACGAGAACCCGGGGCGCGGCCCGGGCGCCGACCAGCTCCCACCCGCCGACCATCACCCGGGGCAGGAGCATGGGCATGCGCCCGATGCGCCGGAGCGCGCCGCCGAGGGGGAAGAAGGCGTCGAGCGCCGGGCCGACGGGCTCGGCGAAGAGGTACTGCACGACGTGGTCGACGGCGTCGAAGGGGGGTTCCGACACGGCGCGGGCGGCCCGGCAGGCGGGGGTGGAGACCCAGCGCTGCCCGAGCCGGAGGCCGGTCAGGCGGTACTGCTCGGGCAGGTGGTCGAGCACGTGCCACTCGAGGTAGTCGGCGTCGAGGCCCTCGGGATGGCGCTGCGACATCGACACGACCGAGGCGGCGACGTCCCCGTCGCCGAACGCCGCGATCGTCGGCTCGTCGTCGCTCGGGCGGGCGTCGCCGGAGATCACCCGGCGAGCGTAGGCCGACGGGGGGGACGGGTTCCGCGACGCGTCAGGCGTCGAGCGCGACGATGGCCTCGGCCTGGGCCAGCACCCGTCGGGCGTCCTCGACGTGGAGGTTCTCGATCATGCGGCCGTTCACCGTCACGACCCCCCGGCCCGCGGCGGTGGCCTCTTCGAAGGCGGCGATGATCTCCTGCGCCGAGGCCACCTCGGACTCGTCGGGTGCGAAGACGTCGTTGCACGGCTCGACCTGGCTCGGATGGATGAGCGTCTTGCCGTCGAAGCCGAACCGGCGACCCTCGACGCACTCGGCCCGGAACCCCTCATCGTCCTTCACGTCGTTGTACACCCCGTCGAGGATCACCTTCCCGGCCGACCGGGCCGCCACCAGGCAGGCCTGCAGCCCGTACCGGAGGGGTTCGCGCCCGGGCACGTGCTGGGCGTGGAGCTCCTTGGCGAGGTCGTTGGTCCCCATCACGAGCACGGTGAGGCGGGGCGACGCCGCGGCGATGTCGGCGGCCGAGAGCACGGCACGGGGGGTCTCGAGCATGGCCCACAACGCGGTGTGGTCCGGGGCGCCGGCGGCATCGAGGGCTGCCACGAGGGCGCGCACCTCGTCGGCGGAGTCGACCTTGGGCACGACGATCCCGTGCGGCCCGGCGGCCGCCGCGGCGGCGAGGTCGGCGTCATGCCATTCGGTGCCGAGCCCGTTGATGCGGATGGTCAACTCCTTGGCGCCGTACTCACCCGACCGCACCGCGGCGCACACCCGGTCGCGGGCGTCGGCCTTGGCGTCGGGGGCGACCGCGTCCTCGAGGTCGAGGATCAGGGCGTCGGCGGGCAGCCCCTTGGCCTTCTCGAGTGCCCGCTCGTTGGCGCCGGGCATGTAGAGCGCCGAGCGGCGGGGGCGCAGGGCAGAGGTCATCGTGGTTCTCCTCGGGGTCGCGGGGCGCGTCGTCGTTCCGGGACGGCGTCGGATCAGAGCCCGTAGGCGGCGGCGAGCTCTGGGTCGTCGGCGGCGAGGGAGGTGGCCAGCTCGACCATCACCCGGCACTGCTTGACGGAGGCGTCGTCCTCCATCTTCCCGTCGAGCATCAGGGCGCCCGTCCCGTCGCCCATGGCCTCGATGACCCTTCGGGCGTGGGTGACGTCGGCGGGGTCGGGGCTGAACACCCGCTTGGCGATGCCGATCTGGACGGGGTGGAGGCTCCACGCCCCGACACACCCGAGCAGGAAGGCGTTGCGGAACTGGTCCTCGCAGGCCACCACGTCCTTGATGTCCCCGAACGGCCCGTAGTACGCCAGGATCCCGTTGGCCACGCAGGCGTCGACCATGCGGGCGATGGTGTAGTGCCAGAGGTCCTGCTGGTACACGGTGCGGGGGCCGTCGATGTCGCCGTCCACGGGGTCCTGGCGCACCAGGTAGCCGGGGTGCCCCCCGCCGACCCGGGTGGTCTTCATCCGGCGGTTGGCGGCGAGGTCGGCGGGCCCGAGGGAGAGGCCCTGCATGCGAGGGCTGGCGGCACAGATCTCCTCGACGTTGGCCACGCCCCGGGCGGTCTCGAGGATGGCGTGCACGAGGATGGGCCGGTCGAGACCGGCCTTCGCCTCGAGCTGGGCCAGGAGCCGGTCGACGTAGTGGATGTCCTCGGGTCCCTCGACCTTGGGCACCATCACGACGTCGAGGACGTCGCCGACCTCGAGGACCGCGGCCTGGAGGTCGTCGAGGCACCAGGGCGAGTCGAGGGAGTTCACACGGGTCCAGAACTGGGTCCGGCCGAAGTCGGTGCCCCGGCCGACCTCGACGAGGCCGGCGCGAGCGGCTTCCTTGTCGGCGGCCGGCACCCCGTCCTCGAGGTTGGCGAGCAACACGTCGACGGTCGGGACGATGTCGGCGACCTTGGCGACCATCTTGGGGTTCGACGGCGGGAAGAAGTGGATCATCCGCGACGGCTTGACGGGGATCTCGCGGAGCGGCTCGGGCGCGCCGAGGGCGAGAGGTCGGAAGAAGTCCTTCGGGTTGCGCATCTGGTCCTCCGGCGGATGGGGGCGGCTCGGCCACCGGCCGCCGCGGTCCACGACCCTACGGCGGCACCGGGACCGGAACGAAACGCCGACACCGGGCCGGGACGCGCTAGGGCCCCGGCGTCGACCGCCGGGGCCCTTGCGAAACGGAACCTGTCGAGCCGGGCTCAGCCGGTGAAGGCGGGCCTGGCGGTGACGGCGGCCGCCGCCGGGGGCTCGGTCGGCGGGACGACCGGAGCGGCGAGGGGCTGGTTGCCGACCACGTAGGCCACCGCGAGGGTGCACGGTTCAACCGTCACGTCGAGCGGGCCCACGATGGGGGTGCCTCCGAGGGTGACCTCGACGCTGAACGTGCCGGCGACGATGTCGGCGAAGAAGCTGTCACCGAAGCCGAGGTCGCCCAGCGGCTTGTCGTCGACGGTCGCGGCCACCGTGCCGGCCGCCGCGGCGTGCACGGCACCCAGGCGCCCTTCCGGCACGTCGCCCTGCGGGCTCGAGAAGGACTCCTCGGGGATCACCTCGATGAGGCCGCAGCCGAGGGGAGTCTCGACGTCGAGGACGACGGGGAGGAGCGCAGGGGCGGCGCCGGGGCCGGCGGTGGCGACGAGGGACGCCGCCGCGACCTCGGGGACGGTGACGGCCTGGGTGATCACCGGGGTGGCCGAGCCGCAGGCGACGTCGGCACCGACGTACACCTCGACGGACACCTCTGCGTTCCAGGGCAGGGCCACGGGACCGGCGATGTCACCGAACTGGAAGTCGGTGAGCAGCTGGTCGCCGTCAGCGCACACCGTGACCGCGGTGCCGCCGTCACCCTGGGCCGACTGGCCGTCGAGGTTCAGCCCGTGCACGACGTAGATGTCCGCCACTCCCGCGACGGGCTCGAGCACCTCGGCGAGATCGATGACCTGGAGCAGCGGCACCACGGGGGTCGAGGTGGCCTGCGCGCCGGCGGAACCGGTGCTCACCACCCCCGCCGTGAGCACGAGAGTGAGGGCGGCGACGACGCCGAGGATGCGCTTCATCGAAACGGCCTTTCGAAGGGTTCTGGGATGTTGTGCCGCCACAGCGTAGTCCGGGAGTGCCACGGACCGGAAGCTTCGAGTCAGGCGGCGAGATCGGCCGGCACGACCTGCTCGGTGAGCAACGTGGCGAAGCGGTTCGGGTCGCCGGCGACGTAGGCGCGGCACAGAGGGAGGCCCTCGACGTAGCAGGAGATGTAGGCCCGCCACGTCGGCGAGGTCAGGAACTCGACGGCCTTCTCGGCGCGGGCCCGCGGCAGGAGCGCCCAGCGCTCGGCGTAGGCCACGGCATCGTCGACGGCGACGCCGTCGACGTGGAGCTTCCACGCCACGTTGGCCCGCACGGCGTTGAGGGCCTCGCCGGCCTCGCTCACCGCGGCGACGACCTCCGGGTCGTAGGGGATGCCGAGGGGGCGCAGGTGTCCGGCGACGACCTCCTCGGGTCGCTCGCCGGCGATCACCTCGAGCCCGAGGTCGGCGAGGCCTTCGGCCACCAGGCACTGGGGGGTGCCGACGAGGAAGATGGTCTCCTCCTGCCAACCGCGACGGCGGACGAGCCCCGCCTCCTTGCGGGAGTGCTCGGTGTGGTGCCCCGGGTAGGCCTCGTGGGCCACGAGGTGGGCGAGCGTCGGCGACAGCACGGGGAGGTCGGTGTTGATGGCCACCCGGCTGCGCAGGCCCCCCAGGTAGTAGTTGAAGCCGGACCACGGCTGATCGGTGGCCAGCTCCCACTCGACGTGCTCCCCGTCGGGCAGCCCGAAGGCGCGGTCGGTGCGCTCCCGGAAGTCCTCGGCCAACGACGCGAGGGCCGAGGGGAGCACGTCGACGGGCACGGCCTGGGACTCGCGCCAGGCGATGGAGCGCTCGGCGAGGGGGCCGGTGCCGGGTAGCACCCCGTCGAGGCGGGCGTGGGCGGCGGCGAAGGTCTCCTCGTCGATCGGGCCGGGTCGGACGCCGTAGCACCACTCGACCTCGTCGGCGTAGCCGATGGCCTCACCGGCCAGCTTGCGGGCGCTGGTGTGCAGGCCCACCACCTGGGCGCGCAGCCACCGTCGACGCCCGGAGGTCAACTCGGGGGGACCCTCGCCGGCGTCGAGCGCGGCGAGCAGGGCTGCGGCGTCGGCGACCAGCGCGCCCGGCGCGGTGGGAGCTTCGGCGGCGACCTCCGCGGCCGGTCCCGGGGGGCCGTAGTAGGCGTCGACGAACCCGTCGACGTGACGACCGAGGCGCAGTCCGAGGCGCAGGTAGTCGTCGACGAGGTCGGTCACCCGAGGTTGCGCCGCAGGAACGCCAGCGTGTCGGCCCAGGTGCGCGCCGACAGCTCGACGTCGTGCACCTCGGGTCGGGCGTCGTTGAAGAAGGCGTGCTCCGCGCCCGGGTGGACGATCAGGTCCGCCTCCTTGCCGGCCGCCCGCAACCGATCGGACAGCTCGGCCACCTGGGCGGGCCCGAAGAAGGCGTCGTTCTCGGCGAAGTGGCCGAGGATCGGGGCGTCGAGCCGGGACCAGTCGGGTTGGAGGTCGGGCCAGGGGATGATGCCGTAGTACGGGACGCAGGCGCCGATGGCGTCGGGGCGGGCGCAGGCCAGGGCGAGGGCCAGGCCCCCGCCCATGCAGAAGCCCACCACCCCGACCCGGTCGGAGGTGACGGCCTCGAGAGCCACGAGGTGGTCGACGGCCCCACCCATCTCCCTGGTGGCCTGCTCGATGTTGAGCGCCATCATGAGCTTGCCGGCCTCGTCGGGCTCCGTGGTGGTGGCGCCGTGATAGAGGTCGGGGGCCAAGGCTGTGAAGCCCTCGGCGGCGAAGCGCTCGCAGACGTCCTGGATGTGGGGGACGAGGCCCCACCATTCCTGGATGACCACGACGCCCGGGCCGGCGCCCGACGGGGGGACGGCGAGGTAGCCGGAGGCGTCGTGGCCGTTGCTCGGGAACGTGACGGATTCACCCATGTCCGGACCCTATCCAGCGCCCGCCCTCGACGGCGGCCGGACCCCGCGGGGCGCCGTCGAGGGGCCCGGTTCAGATGACGTCACCCTTGAAGAGCTCGGGGGCCACAGGGCAGTCCGTGCGTCGCAGCGCCTGGGCGACCTCGAGGGCTCCGGTGGGCCCGATGATGCGCTCGACGAGCGTGAGCGGGACGACCTCGTCGTCGTCGTCCCACGGCTCGGGCCCGACGACCCGGCTCCGCAGCGGCTCCCACATCCTCTCCGGCAGGAGCCGGCCGACACCGGCCACCAGCCACACCGGCACGTCGGCGGACCGGGCCACCGCGGCAGCGGCCCGGGAACCGCTCACGGCCAGGAACTCCTGAGGCGCGACGATCGCCGCCTCGAGCAGGACCACGTCGGCGGCGGCGACGGCCGCGCCGAGCCCGGCGAGGGGCACGTCGACGGCGTCGACCTCGGCGTGAGCCAGCCGGCGCACCAGGCCCGAGCCCTCCGACGACACGTCGACCACCAGGACCTCGACGTCGCCACGACGAGGCAGCGCGTCGGAGGCCTGGTCGGGCCAGCCGAGCACGACGACGGTGGCGTCGTCGGGCAGGGCGTGGGCCACCTCGACCGGCGTGCGGTCGCCCTCGATCTCGGCCACGGCGAGACGGATCTCCGCCGTCGGGTCACCGGCGGTCAGCACCCGGGCGCACAACCAGACGAGAGCCCCCGAGCGGGGCTGGCGCGACACCATCCGGCGACAGGCGGTCACCAGCCCCTGCGGGTCGTGGCTGAACGACGCCAAGGCCCTGGCCGTCTCGGCGACGACCAGCGACTGGGGTGCGCCGGAGGACCGGGCGACGTGGCGGAGGCGCTCGACCGGGTGCATCACCGCGCGACGGTACCGGGCGACACGGGGCGCCGAGCGGGTCCGGGGGTCAGACCCCGGGCTTCCAGATCATCAGGTAGAGCGAGGCCACGAGGATGAGGTGGCTCACCCCGGTGCCCGCCGAGATGGCGCCCTTGGCCTTGGCGTCGCCGTCGCGGAAGGCCTTGATGGCCGGCCGGGTGACGAAGAAGTTCACGGCCAGCAGGATCAGCCAGAGCAGCACGGCCACCAACAGCCAGGTCTGGGAGAGCGAGTACAGGGGCTCGTCGGAGCCGGCGGGCTTGGACAGACCGGCGAGCCCGAAGCCGAGGAGCCCGGCGACGGCGAGCGCCCCGACCGAGTAGCGCAGGACCGAGACCTCCAGGGCGTCGGCCGCCGCCGTGTCGCCCCCGGCGACCTGGCGCACGAGCACCGGGGTCAGCCACGCCGGGGCGAAGGCGACGACCATCAACAGGACGTGGAAGAGCAACATGATGTTGTACGGGGTGGATCCCAACTCGGCGAACATCGGTACTGGGCACTCCTCGGTCGTCGTCGGCCCGGACCCCGTGACCGTAGCCGTGCCGGGCGGGCGGCCGTCGCCACCGGCCGGCCCCCGGCGCCCCGGCGTTTCCCGGGGCGGGGGCGGGCCGCGCTACGTTCTCGATCCGTGATCACCGACGTCCCCGCCGACCTCGAGCTCGCATCCCTGAAGGGGTCGGGCCGACCGATCAGCGAGTGGACCACCACCTTCCACCTGGCCATCGTGGCCATCGACCCGTTCACCATCGAGAGCTCCTGGATCCTCGCGACCGCAGAACGGATCCTGTCGCGCTACGCCGAGGCCGACGTCCGGTGCGCCTTCCTGGCCACCGCGACCGCCGACGAGGCCCGCCGGTTCCTCGGGCCGCTGGCCGAACGGTTCCTGGTCTTCACCGATCCCGCTCGGGTGGCGGTGAAGGCGTTGGGTTGTGAGACCCTCCCGGCCTTCGTCCACGTCAACCAGCACCACCAGGTGGAGGAGCGCGCCGAGGGTTGGGTGCCCGAGGACTGGAAGGCCGTGGCCGCGAACCTGTCGGACCGGATGGACTGGACGCTGCCG